>NZ_JAUOSC010000199.1:0-422 GCF_030548285.1 Gilvimarinus sp. 1_MG-2023 | reverse complement strand
CGGGCGCGCTCTTCCGGCTCGATCCAGAACAGACCGACGTTCGGGTTGGCTTGCAGATTCCGGGTGTGGCTGGCCAACTCGGACAGAAAGACGTAAAAACAGCCGTCCTGCTGGATAAACGGCGCATAACTGGTTTCCGGCTCGCCGCTGGCGTTAACCGTCGCCAGGGTCAGGCTGTTAAAACCGGCGATAAAGGCGTGGAAATCGTCGCTGATTGACACCAGCGTTTCTTCCCCAGAGTCTTCCGGGTTAGCCGCGGTGGGATTATTGTTGTTCATTGTGCTTTTCCTGACGTCAAAGTGGTCATCTTCAGGTTTATCCTGTATCCATTGTCAGCTGGCTCCCAGGCATGCAACGCACCGTCATCGCAGGCCCGCCCGTATTCTGCTATTCGGCAAACCGGTCCGTGGCCTGAATCAGCT
>NZ_JAUOSC010000198.1:0-422 GCF_030548285.1 Gilvimarinus sp. 1_MG-2023 | reverse complement strand
GGCCAACACCGATAACACCGACGAAGCTGTCGTAGTCCAGTGCCGAGATTTGCATCTGGAACGGGCCATCAAGATCGACAGGTGGCGGGGTTACATGGTCGACGATCATCTGGAACAGTGGCGTCATGTCTTCGGCCATATCATCCGGATCTGTACCGGCGATACCGTTCAGGGCGGAGGCGTAGATAACCGGGAAGTCGAGCTGTTCATCGGTGGCACCGAGACGGTCGAACAGATCAAAGATCTCGTCCATTACCCAGTCAGGGCGAGCGCCAGGGCGGTCGATCTTGTTGATCACCACGATAGGACGCAGGCCACGCTCAAACGCTTTTTGGGTAACAAAACGGGTTTGTGGCATCGGGCCGTCGACGGCATCGACGAGCAGGCAGACGGAATCTACCATGGACATCACACGCTCAACC
>NZ_JAUOSC010001972.1:0-201 GCF_030548285.1 Gilvimarinus sp. 1_MG-2023 | reverse complement strand
TAGAACGTAGAACGTAGAACGTAGAACGTAGAACGTAGAACGTAAAAAAGGGCGAACCTTGTGGTTCGCCCTTTTTTAATGTGGACTTAGATCCACAATAATTTTACGTTCGCTTGATTATAAACAACGCAAAACCGCGACAATATTGTTCCGCATTCCGCATTCCGCATTCCGCATTCCGCATTCCGCATTCCGCATTCC
>NZ_JAUOSC010001971.1:0-202 GCF_030548285.1 Gilvimarinus sp. 1_MG-2023 | reverse complement strand
TAGAACGTAGAACGTAGAACGTAGAACGTAGAACGTAGAACGTAAAAAAGGGCGAACCTTGTGGTTCGCCCTTTTTTTTATGTGGGCTTAGATTCAAAATACTTTTACGTTCGCTTGATTATAAGCAACGCAAAACCGCGACAATATTGTTCCGCATTCCGCATTCCGCATTCCGCATTCCGCATTCCGCATTCCGCATTCC
>NZ_JAUOSC010001970.1:0-220 GCF_030548285.1 Gilvimarinus sp. 1_MG-2023 | reverse complement strand
CTTACCCCGAGCGAGCTGTGGTCCAACCAAAGCGGCTACGACATTGTGATGAACGACGGTGTGCTCACCATCGATCAGGCCGTGGTCGAGGTCACAGTGACCATTGACGACGCCAGCAAAATCTACGGCGAGGCCGACCCGAGCTTTAGCTGGGATCTTACCTCCGGCTCGCTCGGTTCGGGCGACTCTTTAACCGGTAGCCTATCGCGCGAATCGGGCG
>NZ_JAUOSC010001969.1:0-228 GCF_030548285.1 Gilvimarinus sp. 1_MG-2023 | reverse complement strand
CGACTGAGGCGCAACAAAGCGCTCTCAAACTGACCCGGGAACAACTCTTGAGTGATGCCGCCGCCGGTATTACTGATCGGGACTTTCCGGCAGAGCTGGAGTGGCAGGGGCTGCAATTTCCACAGAGTTACAAGTTTGCACCCGGTGCCATGGATGATGGGGTCTCGCTCAGTGTTCCCGTGGCGATGTTACAGCAGGTGCCTTCCGCTCAAGTGGAGTGGCTGGTGC
>NZ_JAUOSC010001968.1:0-228 GCF_030548285.1 Gilvimarinus sp. 1_MG-2023 | reverse complement strand
TCATTCACAGTGGCCACTGTTCATGCCGCCGCGCTATGACAGTTGGCGCGCGTGAAAGTTTAACTGCCAATCAGGACCTTCACGTGATAGCGAAATACCGCCCGATGCGATGAAAAATTGCTGCGAGTGTGAGCTTAGACTCATATCGGCAAGCACTGCCAAAGCTGCCAAGATGGCGTGGCCACACCAATCCACCACTGCCGTGGGGGTAACCCAGCACAGCCCCAT
>NZ_JAUOSC010000197.1:0-422 GCF_030548285.1 Gilvimarinus sp. 1_MG-2023 | reverse complement strand
AGATAACCATTCGCCTCGAAACCGTGAACGACACGGTATGTGTATCCATCCGGGATACCGGGGAGGGCATGGATGCTACCGCGGTGAACAGCTGGATCCATGCGGATTGGGGAGTGCCGGAAAACGGCTTGGGGTTGGCTGAGGTCGCTATTGTGATGGCTTATCATAGTGGGGATTTGACCATTGATAGTGAGTTGGGAGTCGGTACCCAGGTGCTGTTGACATTTCCTGTGGCAACGTTATCGAGCAGTGCCAGCTCTGCGGCAAGTTGATTTGCCGAATGGCTGTGAATGATTTAGCGTTGCGGTAGCAACAATGAGGAATCACATGGCCAAGCAAAAAAACAGCGGTGGACTGGTCTATTCCACTGAAATTGGACGTACCTGCCCCGCATGTCGGGAAGCCGTGGCACAGTGTCGCTG
>NZ_JAUOSC010001967.1:0-228 GCF_030548285.1 Gilvimarinus sp. 1_MG-2023 | reverse complement strand
TTTGGCACCCGACCTGATCAGCCCTATTTCCGAGGAGACGCTCAGCAAGATGTTTATTTTAACAAAAGCTGAAGCCACCGTATGTCTAAGGTTTTCTCAGCTGCAGTCGGCTAAGGTAATCGCCCGACAGGAAAACAAATCGGTCTATACCGTACGTGAACAACTTAGATCAATTTTTGAAAAAACCGGTGTAACGAACCAAATGCAACTAATCTATCTACTCTCTGC
>NZ_JAUOSC010001966.1:0-228 GCF_030548285.1 Gilvimarinus sp. 1_MG-2023 | reverse complement strand
AAACTTCATGAGCAAGGGGGCCGCAACCAGTAGCGCACTACCAAAGCTCTGTTGAAATTTAAATTTACTGTTCGATAAATATAAGCACGCGTCGTCAATTTTGACAATGCCCGCCACCATACCATACACCCCGATTGTCATCCCCAGCGCAATGACACAGAGTACGGCACCCTGAGTGTAGAAAGCTGCGGCCGCTACTGCACCGAGAGTGATGGTACTAATTTCTGC
>NZ_JAUOSC010001965.1:0-228 GCF_030548285.1 Gilvimarinus sp. 1_MG-2023 | reverse complement strand
GCTCTACGATCACTTGCGGCGACTGATAGATGCCTGCCAATGACTGGGTAATATTCCGCACTTGCGACTCAATATCATCCATATAGTCCTCGCGTGCCATCGCTTGCCAATCATTCTCAACGCGAGCAACGCTGAGCAGCTGGGCAAAGCCATTAAGATGAAAACACGCCACTAAACCCGCATAAATATCTACAATTTTCTCCACGGGTTGCTTACTCTGATCGGCAA
>NZ_JAUOSC010001964.1:0-228 GCF_030548285.1 Gilvimarinus sp. 1_MG-2023 | reverse complement strand
CTGTGCGCGATCCGCTGCAACAGCTGTTGTACGATTAACCGATTCTCGACTCTATGGCCCAGAGTATCGCGGCCGAGTTCAGCACTGTCAAATTGTATACTGCCGGCCCCCTCGCCATCCCACACGTCCATTCGCCGATAGGGGCAAAACCGCGTATCGTCCAGTGTCTGCCACACCCCGAGGTCAGCCAGCAGCGAGCGGGATCGCTCGGTCAGCGCCACCACACGC
>NZ_JAUOSC010001963.1:0-228 GCF_030548285.1 Gilvimarinus sp. 1_MG-2023 | reverse complement strand
CCACACATCTCAATACCATAGGGGCAAACAAGCTTTCCATACTCGATTGCAGGCCAATTGTGACAACCATAAATGCAGTCAACATTTTCAAGGGCACCATCTTTACTCATCTCGCGAGCGCCGTGCCCACCCTCTTCGGCCGGTTGAAACAATCACGTCACAGGGCCCGATAATGGCGCTTCATGCTGTTTTAGCCACATCGCCGATGCCATTAGAGTGGCGGTGTGC
>NZ_JAUOSC010001962.1:0-228 GCF_030548285.1 Gilvimarinus sp. 1_MG-2023 | reverse complement strand
GCCAGATGCCCCAGCGCATAAAATACAAACGCCAGACTCAGTGTGCCCTTATCTTTCCAGCGCAGGTTTACCCTTGGCAAAAAGTGGGCAGTAATAACCGCAACAAACGATATAAATGCCAGCAACAGCCCAATGTGATCGGCGCTATAACCCGACTTTTCCATACTGAGCGGTAACACCACGATCACCGTAAAAAATATCATCATTGCCATACAGGCCGACAGATAC
>NZ_JAUOSC010001961.1:0-228 GCF_030548285.1 Gilvimarinus sp. 1_MG-2023 | reverse complement strand
CCCCAGTTCATTTCCCCAGTCTGTCAACTGTTGGCGCAGCGCATTAAGCGTAGAAGATGGTATAACGTGAGGATTGTCAGACATGATTTCGCTTAGTGGCAAGAGACTGGTTATAATTCGGTCATTTTATCACAGCGACAAATAGTCCTCGGTGTTAATCTTGGAGTCACTCATTATGTTTAATCGCCGCCTTATGATTGTTGTGTGCTGTCGAGGTAGCCTTGATGC
>NZ_JAUOSC010001960.1:0-228 GCF_030548285.1 Gilvimarinus sp. 1_MG-2023 | reverse complement strand
ACCCTGAAACGTATGGGGTTTGATCAGGTAAAAATGCTGGTGGGTGGTTTTGATGGCTGGAGTGGCGATGTCCACAAAGTGGAAATTGATCCAAGCGTTTACCGATAATTCCAGTACAACCCAGACAGCGGATTTGGTGATAACCAATCCGCTTTTTCAGGCTGATTGTATTCCTTTGTGCATATTTGGTTATTTTTGAGAGAGATAACAATGAAAAAACTATTAACG
>NZ_JAUOSC010001959.1:0-228 GCF_030548285.1 Gilvimarinus sp. 1_MG-2023 | reverse complement strand
GCCAGATACCCATTCGGTCACGGGATGCTCAACCTGCAAGCGGGTGTTCATTTCCATGAAGTAAATGGTGTCGGCGTCGAGGTCGAAAATAAATTCAACCGTACCGGCACCGACATAATCGACAGCATCGGCCAGCTTGGCAGCAAAGTCGTAAGCAGCTTGTTCCAGTTCGCGCGGTAACATGGTGGAGCCAGATTCTTCAAAAATCTTCTGGTTGTTCCGTTGTAC
>NZ_JAUOSC010000196.1:0-423 GCF_030548285.1 Gilvimarinus sp. 1_MG-2023 | reverse complement strand
ACCTTCCATTTTGGCCCGTTCGGCAAAAGCGAAAGAGCAGGCAAAGCTGACGTAAAAACGGATGGCTTCCAATACGTTGACGGACACCAGGGTCAGATACAGACGACGCTTGAGCTCGTGCATATTGACTTCAACGGCCTGGCCGTTGACGGTATGCGTGCCTTCGCCCAGTTGCTGGTAATAATTACTCAGTTCAATAAAGCTGTCGTAGTAATGTGTCACTGAGACCGCCCGGCGAGTGATGTGCTCGTTACGGGTGATGTCGTCAAAAATCGTTGCCGGATTGGGCACGATATTACGGACAATATGGGTATAAGAGCGGCTGTGAATGGTTTCACTGAATGACCAGGTTTCAATCCAGGTCTCAAGTTCCGGCAGCGAGACCACGGGCAAAAATGCCACGTTGGGAGAACGCCCCTGAAC
>NZ_JAUOSC010001958.1:0-228 GCF_030548285.1 Gilvimarinus sp. 1_MG-2023 | reverse complement strand
ATGTGTGGCCTACTCTGGCAGTGAACGTGATGCCAACGACCAGCTGGATGCCCAGGACCAAATCGGCCCGCTCGATCAGCAAATCAATGCCGCTTTTGACTTTGTCCGCCGCAACATGCGCACTGCCGCCGCCAAGTCCATAGGCCGAGTGGATATTCCCCAATATGACCTCGGTGCAGTATTTGAAGCCATCGTCAACGCCGCAGCACACCGCGACTACTCCATGAC
>NZ_JAUOSC010001957.1:0-228 GCF_030548285.1 Gilvimarinus sp. 1_MG-2023 | reverse complement strand
CCATTACACCGGTTACCAAAACCTTCCTGGTTGATTTGGTGGCAGAAGTTCAATACCCGCACGACAAGCTTGAAGGCATGTGGCTGATTAACGATTCAACCATTGCTGTTATCAATGATGATGACTTTGCAACCTGGTCAACCAGCGGCGTGCTGGAACAAAAATACCTGGACGCAGGACAAACCGAGATTGATGCCAACACCGTCTATATTATTGAAGACCTGGATC
>NZ_JAUOSC010001956.1:0-228 GCF_030548285.1 Gilvimarinus sp. 1_MG-2023 | reverse complement strand
GATCACGCCGGTGATGACGTCGACCGACGGGCGCTGGGTCGCCATGATCAGGTGAATGCCGGCGGCGCGCGCCTTCTGCGCGAGGCGCTGGATCAGGAACTCGACCTCCTTGCCCGCGGTCATCATCAGGTCGGCGAGCTCGTCGACGATCACCACGATCTGCGGCATAGGCTCGAATTCGAGCTTCTCCTCCTCATAGATCGGCTGGCCGGTCTCGGCGTCATATCC
>NZ_JAUOSC010001955.1:0-228 GCF_030548285.1 Gilvimarinus sp. 1_MG-2023 | reverse complement strand
CCGTAGTATGGGAGGAGCTCATTCGTTGACATTGATAAAAATTCGTCGGCTAACCAATCAGACTTTTCTTCAGTGTGAATTGCCTTATCGTAAGCCTCAATTCTTGGTTCTCTATCTAATGCTTCAGCCAAACGGTCAGAAATATTGCAAAGTTGATTTTCTTTTGCATATCTCAAGATGTCTCCAATTGGACGTTTTGTCCACATTTCGGAAAGCTCGGTCACAAGC
>NZ_JAUOSC010001954.1:0-228 GCF_030548285.1 Gilvimarinus sp. 1_MG-2023 | reverse complement strand
GCCCTGGAGTTCCCCCCCAATCAGCGCCGTCAGCTGGGTCTGCGGGTGATTCCCGCTGACCGTATGGCAACCGCGCTGGCATCCGACCTGACGATTGCCGCCAATCTCTCCCTGACCGCGGTGGTCAGGGGCCGCTTCGGACGCTTTTGGCTCAACCGCCGCCGTATGGAGCGTGAAGCCAAAGCCAGTATCGAACAGCACGACATTGCCGGGGCGCGTCCCCACGGC
>NZ_JAUOSC010001953.1:0-228 GCF_030548285.1 Gilvimarinus sp. 1_MG-2023 | reverse complement strand
GATATCAGCATTGTGAATTGTAATCAGGATGTGAAAAAGATTTTGACAATCTCCAACTTCGAGCAACTTTTTACTATTCGCTGAGGCGACTGACATGCTGCCAATCCGGATCTTAATTGCCGACGACAACCTGGTCGACCGCAAGATTCTGGGGCGTATCCTCCAGAAGCAGGGGCATGAAGTACTGGATGCCGAAAATGGTGCAGATGCTGTGGCACTGTTCAAGCA
>NZ_JAUOSC010001952.1:0-228 GCF_030548285.1 Gilvimarinus sp. 1_MG-2023 | reverse complement strand
AGCCAGTACCAGGTGTTCGGCAATGGTGGGGCTATTGCTCAGTTCGGAGGTGGCAACCCATTCATCCACCAGCGCCAGGTCGAGGTTGTTATTGGCCACATCACGAAATAATTGCGAGCAGTAATCCCGGCCCTCGACCTGGAAATAACTATCGAGATTGTTCAGCCATGGGCCGTAGTTGATTTCTGAATAGACCCCCAGCTTGAGATCTGTGGCCTTGAGCTGGGC
>NZ_JAUOSC010001951.1:0-228 GCF_030548285.1 Gilvimarinus sp. 1_MG-2023 | reverse complement strand
ATCGACTACTCAATCTTGTTAGTCGTTGCTTGTGCTTTCGGGTTGGGTGCTGCGGTTGAAAAAGTTGGCTTGGCCAAGGATATTGCCAGTGGTTTGCTGGCCGTTGCCGATTCGCCGCTCAGTGCCTTGATTGCCGTGTATCTGGCGACGGTATTACTTACCGAAATGATGACCAACAACGCAGCCGCCATCATTATGCTGCCAATATGTTTAAATACTGCCGAAGTG
>NZ_JAUOSC010001950.1:0-228 GCF_030548285.1 Gilvimarinus sp. 1_MG-2023 | reverse complement strand
ATTGATACCCTGGCACAAGCGACGCAGAATGCGCTGGATCTAAAAAGCGATAACGGCCATGGTCATGCAATCGCCGATGTCAGCGGACTGCAAAGCGCGCTAGACACAAAGCTGGACAACCCTGCCACCGGGAAAGATTTTTTGGCGACGTTGGGCTGGTATTCCGGGGAGGTCGCGGACGGTGGCGGTTTTAGTGTCGTGCCCAGTTCGGCTGGTGATGCGACGTGG
>NZ_JAUOSC010001949.1:0-228 GCF_030548285.1 Gilvimarinus sp. 1_MG-2023 | reverse complement strand
CCCCTGCAGGGATGGATTGACATAGTTAAATTCGCGAGCACCGTACTCATCCGCGTTTATCCACAAACGCGAGCCTTCGTAACGCGGCTGCTGACCGGCTTCGGCGGCACGGGCGTATTGCAGCAGGCTTTCTTCACCCAGCTTGATGGGTGCCAGTTTCAACAGATTGGCATCCAGACCTTGTACCGTACCCACAACAATCAGATTGTCGCTATCCAGGCCACTGAG
>NZ_JAUOSC010000195.1:0-423 GCF_030548285.1 Gilvimarinus sp. 1_MG-2023 | reverse complement strand
ACGGAATCAACGATGGCGCAAGAAAAATAAACAGCAGGGATAACGGCACCGCCAGCAAGATGGCAGAAAGCAAACCAGCCATCAGCGGCTCGTGCAGGGTGGCGGTTTTGCCCGCGCCGATACGGCGGGCTACCAGTGCCTGTACGGCCGCGGCCAGCCCCATGACAATGGAAACCATCATAAAGGATGCGTAGCCACCAATACCAATAGCCGCCAGGGCGGCATCACCGAGGCGGCCTACCATGGCGGCATCAATCAGATTGATCAGGCTTTGTGACAGCATGGCACCGATGATTGGCAGGCCAATACCAAAAATCCGGGTCAGGCGCTGCGGTTCAATCCGCAGCAGTTTTCCAAGCCAGTGCTCAACTGACATGGCTCAGCGGTCGTAGTTGAGGTTGGGTGCCAGCCAGCGCTCCATGG
>NZ_JAUOSC010001948.1:0-228 GCF_030548285.1 Gilvimarinus sp. 1_MG-2023 | reverse complement strand
ACGCAATTGTCACGTGCCGGATCAGAAGTTGCGCCAGATGTTGAAGGTTATGCCGATTGTTTTCTGCGTCGTTGAGCGGCCCTCGATCCCGAGGACCCAAGTGCTCTCCTTCACATCAAACATTATGCCCGGCGTCAGCGCCCAGCCAAATGGCTGACCCGCCATATAGGCGGTTTCAAGTTTGATCAGTGGACGGATGCGTGGCCCAGAGGACAGACCGGCCACGAG
>NZ_JAUOSC010001947.1:0-228 GCF_030548285.1 Gilvimarinus sp. 1_MG-2023 | reverse complement strand
AAATAACGCAACCTGCCCCTGCCATCCGCACACCTGCCACCCGCACACCTGCCACCCGTGCCCATGGATACATGCCCGGGTTACTGAACTGCGACATTGTTATATTCAATACATATTCGGGTCGGCTAGCGTACATGACTGGCCTGCTCCGAGTTCACCAGCATGCCGGTCGCGACAGCGCCAGGCCACAGCCTGCCAGCCCTGCAGGCACAATCGGTGGTTATCCTT
>NZ_JAUOSC010001946.1:0-228 GCF_030548285.1 Gilvimarinus sp. 1_MG-2023 | reverse complement strand
GTCTAGTGTTATTGCGGAATGAGTAGTGGGGTCTGGTTGCGCCAGTGCGAGGCGCTGGTAGCGCCAATGTGGCGGTTTAACTGCTCGGCAAATGCTTCGCGTGGGATATCGTCTGCCCCCAGTGAGGCGAGGTGTGAGCTGTGCACCTGACAATCAATTAACTCATAGCCCCAGTCATTAAGGTTGTAGGCCAAGGTGGCGAAGGCCACTTTGGAGGCATCGCTGACC
>NZ_JAUOSC010001945.1:0-228 GCF_030548285.1 Gilvimarinus sp. 1_MG-2023 | reverse complement strand
GCGTACTGCAATCCAGGGGTTAGACGGCACAAACTGGAAGTCTTCCCGTTCATTAATTACCGTGACCTGATGGTCTTTGCCCAATAGCTCCCGGATTTCATATGCCCCGGCCATGCCGCCTGTGCCTGCACCCAATACAATGACTCTTGCCATGCTCAGCCTCTCTTTTTTTTGTGTGGCGATACCATTAGGGGACACCTATTTAATCTGGTGCTCACTCTGGGCCAC
>NZ_JAUOSC010001944.1:0-228 GCF_030548285.1 Gilvimarinus sp. 1_MG-2023 | reverse complement strand
CCATTTCACCTCACCGGTCGTTGGGTCTACGCCAACCTGGCCAGAGGTATACAGGCTGTCGTATTTTTCTGGTTTGCCATCTTTGCCGGTACGTGCCCAGCCATTCCAGGGGGCCGGGTTACCGGCACCAACGATAATGGTGTTGGTTTCGGTATCAAAGCTGGCGCTTTGCCACGGTGCACCACCGCCATGACTCCAGGCTTCCACTTTACCGGTAGGGGAGTTGGG
>NZ_JAUOSC010001943.1:0-228 GCF_030548285.1 Gilvimarinus sp. 1_MG-2023 | reverse complement strand
CATCACTGCGTCGCACCCAACGGCTCAAGGTATCGCACCCCAGCGGAGGATACTTGAGTGTTTTGGAAAGTGGCTTGAACACCGGGCCAAAAGCAATATACGACGGCTGATAACGCAACGCGTGAAGTATTTCCCACTCGCTATGAGTACTGATCCCCAGCATCAATCCCGCTTCGGACAGGGCCACCAGGTCGGCTTCCAACAAATCTTCCTGCCCCAGATGTACCC
>NZ_JAUOSC010001942.1:0-228 GCF_030548285.1 Gilvimarinus sp. 1_MG-2023 | reverse complement strand
AGTATCTGCAGCGCAAGGACAAGCCGTTTGTTTATATCGATACCCATGCAGCGGCTGGTGTTTATTTGCTGGAATCAGTCGAAGCGATAAAAAATGAAGAATATCGCACTGGAATTGGCCGCTTGGCGGCAGCCGACTGGCCTGAGCTGGGTGCTTATCTGGACGCGGTCGGTCAGTGCCAGCAAGCCGCAGAAGAACCTGTCTATCCGGGTTCTCCCTGGTTTGGGC
>NZ_JAUOSC010001941.1:0-228 GCF_030548285.1 Gilvimarinus sp. 1_MG-2023 | reverse complement strand
CGACGACGTTGACGTGATTTTCCACGAGGGCGCCTGCTCCGAAACCACCGAGTGGAACGGCAAGTTCATGATGGAGAACAACTACGAATACTCCAAAATCCTGTTACACGCCTGCCTCGAACAACGTATTCCTTTTCTGTATGCCTCCAGTGCGGCAGTCTATGGTGGCAGTGCCGTTTTCAAGGAAGAGCGCAGCTTCGAGCAGCCACTGAACGTATATGGCTATTC
>NZ_JAUOSC010001940.1:0-228 GCF_030548285.1 Gilvimarinus sp. 1_MG-2023 | reverse complement strand
GAATTATCGGGTGTTCAGTGATGATCAGGGGCGCATGAATCGCAGCCTGTTGGCTGCAGGGGGGCAATTGCTGGTGGTGTCGCAGTTTACTCTGGCAGCGGATACCGGACGCGGCTTGCGCCCGGGCTTTTCGACCGCCGCGCCTCCGGCATTGGCGGAATCCCTGTACGATTATTTTGTCGCAGAGGCGGGGCAGTGTGTTCATACTGCCAGCGGCCGGTTTGGTGC
>NZ_JAUOSC010001939.1:0-228 GCF_030548285.1 Gilvimarinus sp. 1_MG-2023 | reverse complement strand
CCGTCGGATACGGATACAACGGTGCCCTCGTTCTGGGCTTGTGAAGTCACATCGAGACTTTCGATGCGCTTTTTGATGACTTCACTGATCTCGGATGGATTCAGTTGCTGCATGCATCGTCCCTCAAACTAGGATTTCATCGCTTCGGCCAACTTTGACAGCTTGCCTGTGAGTGAGCCGTCAATAACCAGGTCGCCTGCACGAATAATAGCGCCGCCGATGAGGGTC
>NZ_JAUOSC010000194.1:0-423 GCF_030548285.1 Gilvimarinus sp. 1_MG-2023 | reverse complement strand
GACCTGTACCGATTGAGCCGAGCATCATTCCGCTGTTGTAGTCGACCAGAGCCGCTGCAAGAGCGCCGTTAACAGACATTAGTGGGGACAGTTTGGTTTCAATGCTATTCATGTTGTATTTCTCTGATTTATGAGCTGAAAATGGTCATGATTTCCCGGATATCTCCCGATGCTTTTTTAAGCATCCATAGAGCGAGACCATGAGTTGTATGTTGGTTAAAAACACCGAGTAAAACGGCATCCATGGTGTCGGTTCGGATCAGGTGGCAGCCCACAAATCCGTTTTTGCTTTCGATAATATTACCTTCCACTTCTTCCAGCTGGGTTTCTGCGGCCAGACTGGAACCAATACCGGCAAACGAAGCCGCCATTGCTGCCAAGCGTTTTGGGTCTGCTGTCGTATCAAAAGGTACGGTATGAGAT
>NZ_JAUOSC010001938.1:0-228 GCF_030548285.1 Gilvimarinus sp. 1_MG-2023 | reverse complement strand
ACCATTGCTTACGGAAAATATTGTTCTGTTCCAGATCGGTAAATTGCGCAGATGTGTACACCTCTGGCGGCATGGCTCGGGCATTCGTAAAATCCAAATCGCAATTCTCACGGAGAGCAGCAACAAGCTCACCGACTGGCTTTGGACTGTTCAACTGCGTCATTAGAGGCTCCTTGATTTAGAAGTTGAAATAGGCAACGTGTACCTCCAACACGTACAGCACCGGTG
>NZ_JAUOSC010001937.1:0-228 GCF_030548285.1 Gilvimarinus sp. 1_MG-2023 | reverse complement strand
CAGCGGCACCGGGTGGACGGCCACGTCGACATCCCGGGGCTGACGATCCACCGCGCCGGGCCCGAGGCCCCGGTCTCGCGCAAGCGGCAGCCCCGGTGCCGCATCCACGACCGGCTCCTGCCGCGCCTCATCGAGTGGCGGAAGGCGGACGCGGCCCGGACCGTGACGGACGGGGAGGGCAGGCTGGGACCGATCACGCACGTCGTCCACGAGCGGGGCGTCCCGATC
>NZ_JAUOSC010001936.1:0-228 GCF_030548285.1 Gilvimarinus sp. 1_MG-2023 | reverse complement strand
GGCAAGAGCAAGGGGCTAACCGGAACGACTGGAATACCCGCTTTTTCCGCTTCGTCAAAAAACAGTGGGTATACGCCCAGAACGACGCCGAACGTCAACGGCTGCAGCAAGAAGGCCAGCTGAACCGCAGTGGTTTCAGTGTTGCCAGTGACGAAGCCGCTCCCATTGGCCATCAGTGGCGCCCCAGTGAAGATGCCTTGCAGATATTGCAACGTTCCGGGATTGAAC
>NZ_JAUOSC010001935.1:0-228 GCF_030548285.1 Gilvimarinus sp. 1_MG-2023 | reverse complement strand
GCCATCAGCGCCGCCCGTAAAAGTGATCTGGCAGGCAATGACCAACAGGCACTTGAGTCTGCGGCCAGGACATTGACACTGTTTGAAAGCGGCATGGCCAATAAACACAAGGTCGCCGAAACACTGTCCGTGCTACTGGCACAAAAACAAGTTCTGGAAGACATCAAGGCCGACAAGGTCTTGCCCTCTGCCTATAAAAAGCAATTCGAGAAAATCAAATCATTGGCC
>NZ_JAUOSC010001934.1:0-228 GCF_030548285.1 Gilvimarinus sp. 1_MG-2023 | reverse complement strand
GACCAAGGCTATCGTGCCGAGCTGACACAGCTGGACGACAGTGCATTACCCGAAGGGGATGTAACGGTCAAAGTGCATTATTCCACGCTTAACTACAAAGATGGCCTGGCGCTTACGGGCAAGGCTCCGGTCGTGCGCCGTTTTCCTTTGACTCCCGGTATCGACCTGGTCGGCACGGTGGAATCCTGCAGCAGCGAGGCTTTTGCTGTCGGTGATACGGTGCTGTTA
>NZ_JAUOSC010001933.1:0-228 GCF_030548285.1 Gilvimarinus sp. 1_MG-2023 | reverse complement strand
CCAGTGTGACGGCGAGGTGACGCGGATATTACGATTCAAACCGTATACCCACCATTTGCTTTCCTGATCGTCGGTGATGGTAGCCACCAGTCGGTACCAGTCACTGCCATCGTCAAGCGGCGTGATTTCCTGTGTTTGACTGAGTGGTGTTTCACCCAGCAGATAAGCCACTTCGGGGGAAATATCGGCTTCAAGGATGATCTCTCCAGCGGGAGTCCAGCCAAATCG
>NZ_JAUOSC010001932.1:0-228 GCF_030548285.1 Gilvimarinus sp. 1_MG-2023 | reverse complement strand
CCATTACACACACCACAAATAAAGTTGTTGGAATCCATTCTGTAGGAATTCCCCCAGCTATGAGAAGAAAAGGGTATGCAGCAGAAATCATGAAATTGTTGATCAACACATCTCTAGAAAACAATGCAGAACTCATCACATTACAAGCTTCCAACATGGGAAAAAACATCTACCTAAAACTAGGTTTTAAAGAAGAGTTTGTTATTAAAAATTATCGATGGATACAAC
>NZ_JAUOSC010001931.1:0-228 GCF_030548285.1 Gilvimarinus sp. 1_MG-2023 | reverse complement strand
TCATTGGACGGCCGGATTGCTCCAGCAGCGTCAACAATGCTTCCCGGCTGGGTACCGGATTGTCGTATTTCTTTGCCTCCAACGCGGCGTTGGGGTCGTGAATGGGGGAGTTTTTTGGGGTGGGAGAATCCGTCAATGTACGGCTCCTGTTTTTATGAGGGATGTGTTTGGGCGCCACAGGCGGCTGGTCGAGACCGGTTTTATGTTATTCATGCCAGACAGTATACC
>NZ_JAUOSC010001930.1:0-229 GCF_030548285.1 Gilvimarinus sp. 1_MG-2023 | reverse complement strand
GCTTCAACTAGTACAAGAGTTTAAACTGCTAGAACAAATTGATTTTATTTATCAAAATGGGGTGATGTAGTGGGATTTTATTATTTTATCATTCTTTCTATAGGCGTTTGCCTTATTTCAGGAGCTGCTTTACACGCATTTAAGCATCTTTCACTCTCAAATAAAGGGGTGATATTTTTAGGCTCTACTGGTGTTCTATTAATTGGTTTAACAGTCTTTTTATTTACAC
>NZ_JAUOSC010001929.1:0-229 GCF_030548285.1 Gilvimarinus sp. 1_MG-2023 | reverse complement strand
GGGTTACCGCAACTTCGAAGGCCGTATCCACCAAGACGTGCGCGCTAACTAGCTGGCCTCGCCGCCACTGGTGGTTGCCTATGCGCTAGCGGGCAACTTGAATGTCGACTTACTTAACGAGCCGCTGGGTACCTCGCAAGACGGAATGGCGGTATATCTAAAATACTTTTGGCCCACGCCGCAAGAAGTCGCGCAAACCATTGGCAGCGCCATGACCGTTGGCCTGTAC
>NZ_JAUOSC010000193.1:0-424 GCF_030548285.1 Gilvimarinus sp. 1_MG-2023 | reverse complement strand
ATGAATCTTCAAGCCTTTTTCAACGGCATCCGGGTCCATAATGCTCTTGTAGAAAGCCACATCCCGTTCAAGATCATCGACCTGCTGCTCCAGACTGCGGATTGAGCCACGCACCGAGTCAGCGGCATAGCGATCAACTTCCCCGCCTTTTTCGAGAATACCCACATGCTGGGTCAACTCAGTAATCGTTTGCTCATTACGCGACAGGTCACGCAACAACTGATCCCGCTCGGTCTGCAACGAGTCCAGCAAACGATAACTGCCCACCCAGCCCGCGGCAAAACCACCTGCAGCGACGAATACCAACAGGATCAGTATCCAGAATCGAGGACGGGGAGCACGTCCTGGGTGCTCAAGGGATAAAATAACCAGCTCATCTTGCGAGCTGCCCTTTACGGCAGCTCCTGGTTTCAAAGGCATGATG
>NZ_JAUOSC010001928.1:0-229 GCF_030548285.1 Gilvimarinus sp. 1_MG-2023 | reverse complement strand
TGATAAACGAACTCAGAATTACATTTGGGGCAGGGAGGTAATGACATAGATTCATCTCTTACAATAAATTGAGAAGACTATTATCGCCTGTATCGAGCGATTGCGCAATTTACCTGCCCACCCCAAAATAACGTCCCCTACTCCATCAGCAGGTTAACCAATTATATTTAAACCAATCAGCACAAAAAATATCCACCCGGGAAATTTCAGGGGAAATCGCGCAAGAATA
>NZ_JAUOSC010001927.1:0-229 GCF_030548285.1 Gilvimarinus sp. 1_MG-2023 | reverse complement strand
CCTAGTGAATTTCCAGAGTTAAATATTGGTGATTCAATTGAAGTTAAATAAGGTGGATACGCCCTTATAGTGCGGGGTTAACAACCTCTAAACGAGCATTTCCTTCTATATTACGTTATAAGAGAGGATGGAATTAAGATGGATTTTATGATCGCTATTGCTGATGGCTTTATTGGAATGTTTCAGGCGGGTGCAGAAGTATTTATGGGTTATATGACGGGGATTATAC
>NZ_JAUOSC010001926.1:0-229 GCF_030548285.1 Gilvimarinus sp. 1_MG-2023 | reverse complement strand
CTGAATTACCTGCTTATTTAATTATTCAATGAGCTGTTCAATCGGCATTATTCAAAATTTGACGCCAAATTAAAGCGAATCCTTCCATTATTCTTATAAGTATATGCCGTCTTATCAATTTGGCCCGAATAGTGCGATATAGATCTCAGGGCGAACAAAACGATCGATTTTTGACACTCCAAGCAAATGTTCATCAGGTTTCTCTGATCAAGGATATATTAATCTCAAA
>NZ_JAUOSC010001925.1:0-229 GCF_030548285.1 Gilvimarinus sp. 1_MG-2023 | reverse complement strand
GAGTACTGCATGGCCGCTTCCCCAATACGCCGCAGCACAACGACTCTAATCCCTGGCCAATCCGGCATTTTTCCCGGTCTGCTGGCAGCAACCCTGCGACTGCTACTGATCAGCGGTTGCGCCAACTCAGCACTCGCTGCAGACCCACTCCCGGCCCCACAATCCTTCACCCCCTCGCCATTGGCGGTTATCCATTCCCAGCAAGGAAGTTTTATCCCCGAGGTAATAA
>NZ_JAUOSC010001924.1:0-229 GCF_030548285.1 Gilvimarinus sp. 1_MG-2023 | reverse complement strand
ACATTAAGCAAGCGGCGTTCGTAAAAATCGCTGCTGTTGGGGGGCAGGCGATGGCCGCCGAGAGATTCGGCCACTACATGACCGCCACCACGCAGGTTGAGCCAGCGATACAGGCTGGCCAGTCCGATGACCATCATCACCAGTGCCGAGATGATCAGGATTCGTTCTGTCGAGAGGGAATCAAAAAAGGAGAGGCCAGGCTGACCCGCCCGGGCGGCCAGCTCAACAC
>NZ_JAUOSC010001923.1:0-229 GCF_030548285.1 Gilvimarinus sp. 1_MG-2023 | reverse complement strand
ATGATTACTTGCGTGCCATCAATGCCCCCTACTTGTTGAACTAAGGACTCATAGAATACCGGCCAATATCCACAGACAACAATGGATAATGATGCAAGAGCATAGTCATACCAAGGTATTGTCTGCCTTTTTGTTTTTCTTCGGGCAGGAAATAATAGAAAGATCAGTGTCAATGCAAAGCCTAAATGGACTGTTCGTTGAATGTAAGCTGTTTGTTGACCGAATACTC
>NZ_JAUOSC010001922.1:0-229 GCF_030548285.1 Gilvimarinus sp. 1_MG-2023 | reverse complement strand
GGCAAAAACCATCATACCGACATCTTCTGCACTGGAACCGAATTCCATCGCTACAACCACTTGCTGACAGATATCACCAGCACTTGGTCCAATCACACTGGCTCCCAGAATACGATCTGTCTCGGCACTGGCAATCACCTTGACAAAACCATCAGTCTGGTTACCAGCCATCGCACGGCCATTGGCGGCGAATGGGAAAGTACCTACATTGTACGCTTCACCATCAGCC
>NZ_JAUOSC010001921.1:0-229 GCF_030548285.1 Gilvimarinus sp. 1_MG-2023 | reverse complement strand
ATCCGGCGTACTTCGCCGGTGTGCTGGAAATCAATGCCATCAATCACGCCCATTGGGCGGGCGGTGACAAAATTGCCGCTGACTACTCGCATGCGGGCACCGTGCATGGGGGAATTGGGCAAGCCGACGGACATGCGGGATTCAATGTCTGCCTTGACGTAACCAACCGCGGCTTTGACCGCGGTTAACGCCTGGCGGTCGGTGATGCGGAAGTCTTTGTAAAAAGTAC
>NZ_JAUOSC010001920.1:0-229 GCF_030548285.1 Gilvimarinus sp. 1_MG-2023 | reverse complement strand
CTGTTGCAGCCAGTGCTGCAGTTCTTGCTGCTGTTGTTCCAGCACCTGCTGCACATACCCCCGGGTCAGATGCCCTGTCTGTAACTCTCCGTCAATGTCGCGGGAGAACGCCAAATCCAGACGCCCCAGCAAACCTTGCGCTTGCCATTGCTGCAGCTCTGTCTGCCAGAGCGCGTCGTGAGCCAGGGTACGTTCACCAAAGATCAGCCAATGCCGGGCCGTCGAACTC
>NZ_JAUOSC010001919.1:0-229 GCF_030548285.1 Gilvimarinus sp. 1_MG-2023 | reverse complement strand
AGCTATCAACGTATCGATCGGGTGTTAGAGGAAACGGGCAGCGGCCTGGAGGATATTGCCTTGCTGACAACTCCCGCCCTGAGTGATGAAATTATTGATATTCGCCATCCTGACGAAGCGGCGGACGCGCCTCTGGAACTCGCCAACAACCCGGTCAGACATATTCCATTCTATGAACTGGAAAGCCGCTTGCGAGAGCTCGACACCAGTGGCCAGCAACGTTACCTGC
>NZ_JAUOSC010000192.1:0-424 GCF_030548285.1 Gilvimarinus sp. 1_MG-2023 | reverse complement strand
GGTCGGGTTCAAAGTCGTCCAGAGCCTGGGCCTGACAAACATCTGATCCGCCTGCCAGGCATCCCAAGACACTGGCAACCAGACCAATATATCGTCCAATACGAGGCATAAAACAATCCATCGGCACAGTTGCGCTAGTTCACAGAGACATTGTGGATTATGCCCATATCAGCATCAAAAAACGACTGGATTCGACCAGTGGTCAATCCACCAGACGCATTTCAATCCCGGCAGCGGCCATATGCTGCTTGGCCTGCTGCACGGTGTACTCCCCAAAGTGGAAAATACTGGCGGCCAATACCGCGTCCGCTCGCCCTTGTGTTACGCCTTCAACCAAGTGATCGAGGTTACCGACACCGCCGGAGGCAATGACCGGAATGTTCACCGCGTCCGAGATTGCCCGCGTTACACCAAGGTCAAAACC
>NZ_JAUOSC010001918.1:0-229 GCF_030548285.1 Gilvimarinus sp. 1_MG-2023 | reverse complement strand
CGCCAAATGGACGCCTGGGCCCAATCCCGTCCGAATTTTTCCAAATACTTAAAAGCCGAATAAGGAGCATATCCGTATGGATCAGAATCCGGTAGAAGCCAGAACTGGCAAGGTTTCAAAAGCGGAACGGTTTATCGCCTACCTCATCGACCGCATTAATAAAGACAACGGCTTTGCTGCGCGTTTAAAACGTGCTGATAACCCAGCCACTGAGTATCAAAGCTGGGAG
>NZ_JAUOSC010001917.1:0-229 GCF_030548285.1 Gilvimarinus sp. 1_MG-2023 | reverse complement strand
GAATACAACTGGGCAATGGTTTTGCTCTCGTTCTGCATTTCTGTATTGGGATCATATACAGCACTAAGACTTGTGCAGGGCATGATTACATCACAAAAGGAAAGCGTGCTGTTCTGGGTGGTGGGAGCGGCTCTTGCCTTGGGTGGTGGTGGTGTCTGGGCGATGCATTTTGTTGGCATGTTGGCTTTCGACACCGATGCCAATTATGGGTATGAGCTGGGTATGACGC
>NZ_JAUOSC010001916.1:0-229 GCF_030548285.1 Gilvimarinus sp. 1_MG-2023 | reverse complement strand
CTTCCTCACTGCCCTGGGTCAGATCACTAAAGCGGATATTGCCGTCTTCATCAACAATATCGTAGCCGTCGGCGTCCATCGCCACAGCAGCATCCACCAAAGACTGAAACCCAGGGGTGGTGGTGCCATCATAGATACCAACACCGGCTTCATCCCGAGAGGTATTGATGGAAGGCGGGCAATAAGGTCCAATCGTGCCGCTGTCTTCGGTATCACCCACGGTGTTGGC
>NZ_JAUOSC010001915.1:0-229 GCF_030548285.1 Gilvimarinus sp. 1_MG-2023 | reverse complement strand
ATGATGAACCTGTCGTCGAGCTTCGACCACCGCATCATCGACGGCTGGGACGCCGCCAGTTTCGTGCAGAAGATCAAGGGCTTGCTGGAACATCCCGCCAGCCTGTTCGTGGACTTCTAAGCCATGCCTGGACCGATGAAGACCAAGGTGCTGGTGGTGGGCGGCGGCCCCGGCGGCTATGTGGCGGCCATCAGCGCCGGCCAGCTCGGCCTCGACACGGTGCTGGTGG
>NZ_JAUOSC010001914.1:0-229 GCF_030548285.1 Gilvimarinus sp. 1_MG-2023 | reverse complement strand
CCTCACGGCTGTAACCATGCAGGTTAAAACTGGTGGTGCCGGCCGTATCGCCATCGTAAAACAAGTGCACAAGAAGCAACCAATTGTCGGTTAGTCGGGTTGGTCGCAGCTCAACCGCTGCACGTAACTTGCCTTCCAGCTGCAGCAGATAATGGCTGCTGCTATCCAGGGCCTCAGCATTTACCGGTATATCCTTTGTCATAGCGGACTCCTTTTCAGGTACTCCACC
>NZ_JAUOSC010001913.1:0-229 GCF_030548285.1 Gilvimarinus sp. 1_MG-2023 | reverse complement strand
CATCATAAATAAGCGTAACCTCATCATCCAAAAAGTCAAATTGCTTATCGAAATATTTAGCGTAAGTCCATATTGGCATTTTAGGTTTTAATCCTAATTTTAAAGCTGTACCGTAAATGGCAGCGCACCCGAACAGCTGGTTTCCAAGCCTTCCGCCACCGCCTAAGTTGGTTTGTGTTATTGCAGACATACTATTACGTTTAAATTTTTATTTTCTATTTCCTCACAC
>NZ_JAUOSC010001912.1:0-229 GCF_030548285.1 Gilvimarinus sp. 1_MG-2023 | reverse complement strand
ATATCATACAGTCGATTAACATAACTTGACGGATATTTATCTCCCCATTTCACACAAATAATTTGATTCATCAGCCACCAAAATAATTTATTTTGTATTTTTCAAGCCATAAAAACCCATATTCATTTTTATAAGCACTTTTAATTTCTGGAGTTCATAACTTCCCGGATTTTCCTTCCAACTTCTGGTTCTTT
Source organism: Gilvimarinus sp. 1_MG-2023 (assembly GCF_030548285.1). Classification (NCBI taxonomy): domain Bacteria; kingdom Pseudomonadati; phylum Pseudomonadota; class Gammaproteobacteria; order Cellvibrionales; family Cellvibrionaceae; genus Gilvimarinus; species Gilvimarinus sp. 1_MG-2023. Next base: position 35 of record NZ_JAUOSC010001912.1, on the reverse strand, counting down.
TTCTATTATCCCAAAGTTCTCAAGCACTGTAGCCG
>NZ_JAUOSC010001911.1:0-229 GCF_030548285.1 Gilvimarinus sp. 1_MG-2023 | reverse complement strand
GCACTGAACATCACCAGCGCACTGCGAGTAATGGTGGTCATGATACCTCTTGAATAAAGTTGAAAAACCGCTGACTTAACCGCCGCCAAGGCAACATCGATACCGTAAACCATTCATCAAAAACAGCCCAACAGCCACGGGCAACAGACAACCCAGCCAACAAAAACTGCGCAAAGAATACCACTGAGTGGCAATAAAATGTTAGCTGAGAGAAAACCCTGCGTGTGGC
>NZ_JAUOSC010001910.1:0-229 GCF_030548285.1 Gilvimarinus sp. 1_MG-2023 | reverse complement strand
AGACAGGACAGCTACGCCTGACCTGAGCAGGATGCTCAGGCAGTCAGATGGGTAAATAAAAGCGAGGGATAAAAAAGAGGAATAAAAAAGCGAGATCAAATTGCGCTGGGCCAGCCGCTGTCCGGTTCTGGACGTTGTGCGGCTGCCCACTATCAAGCGTCAGCCATGTACTTCGCTGTTATCCAGCGCGGCGGCGGCTCCTAACAATCCGGGGTTATCGGCCACACAC
>NZ_JAUOSC010001909.1:0-229 GCF_030548285.1 Gilvimarinus sp. 1_MG-2023 | reverse complement strand
CAGCAGGTGGTCGCGGATTCTGGTTTTATTTCACAGGAACTGAAAGAAGTCGTGCCGGAGTTTTATAGTGAGTTACCGTCTGATTTTCGTGAAATAACCAATGATGCCAAGCGTTTGACGATTAATTTCCGTTTTCGGGCCGGGAGCGCATCGCTGGACAATAAAGCGCTGAAGGATATTGAGCGGCTGGTTAATTATCTGCAGCAGAAAGGCCGCAACGATGCCGAAG
>NZ_JAUOSC010000191.1:0-425 GCF_030548285.1 Gilvimarinus sp. 1_MG-2023 | reverse complement strand
AGGCAGAACTGGCCGCCGGGAAGGGGGTGTTATTGCTGGGAGCGCACTACTCCATGCTCGACCTTGCCGGGGCTCTGTTTGTCACCCAGGTACCGGTCAATGTCAGTTACCGGCCCCAGGACAATCCAGTGATGAACTGGTTGATGGAACAGCGCCGCCAGAAACTCTACAGCGGCTGCTACACCCGCAAGGATATCCGTGCCTTTATTCGTTGCCTCAAACAAGGTGAGGCGCTGTGGTACGCGCAAGACCAGGACTTTGGCCGCAAGAACAGTGTTTTTGTGGATTTTTTCGGGATTCCGACGGCCACGATTACCGCCACTTCCCGCATTGCCAGAGCCGGCAAGGCAACCGTGATGCCGGTCACCTACTTTCGCCGCCATGACAACTCCGGCTACGATATCACCGTACACCCGCCACTGCCG
>NZ_JAUOSC010001908.1:0-229 GCF_030548285.1 Gilvimarinus sp. 1_MG-2023 | reverse complement strand
GGCTACGACAACAGCGACCCTTGGCAAAGCCTGCTGATCCCTAAAACAGCTGAAGGAAAAAAAGCAGTTGGAGGTGGCACCAAAATGACCTATCGCTACTACCTCCAAGACTCGGCATTTGCCGTGGTATTAGAAGTGCCTGAAAATCAGGCACAAGCACTGGCCGAAGCACTACAAAACCCAGTATGGGACTTGTATCTAGGACGCAAGACTTGTGCTCCAACAGAAC
>NZ_JAUOSC010001907.1:0-229 GCF_030548285.1 Gilvimarinus sp. 1_MG-2023 | reverse complement strand
AACTCGGAAGGCAACCTCGGCATAGGCAACGCGGTTTTCTCTCCCCTGGCGCAAACGCTGCCGATTTCTCGCTGGCAACGTGACCTCACCGACTCTACTGTTCTGCGCAATATGGGTGTAGGTTTTGGTTACAGCCTGATTGCTTACGCCTCTACCTTAAAGGTCATCAGCAAGCTGGAAATTAATCGCGGTCGTCTGGCCGAAGATTTAAACAACAGCTGGGAAGTAT
>NZ_JAUOSC010001906.1:0-229 GCF_030548285.1 Gilvimarinus sp. 1_MG-2023 | reverse complement strand
TAAATCGCCTTCGATCCTCTCTTCGCCCAGCAATTCGCTGATTGCCTCGAACAGCAATTCAATGCCGGTTCCGGCCTGAGCCGACAGCCCCACCGCAACAGGTGTTCCCTCCTCGTCGCGGTCGATACGCGGCTCCATATTGAGCAAATCGATCTTATTACATACCCGCAGTTGGGGCAGGTCACCAGCGCCGATTTCATCCAGCACCTCTTCCACCTGCTCCATATAG
>NZ_JAUOSC010001905.1:0-229 GCF_030548285.1 Gilvimarinus sp. 1_MG-2023 | reverse complement strand
AGTAGAAGCAGCGCCGGGCGAGATCTAGCCGGTCATTTTGATTGGTTGTGGTAAAGTATACTTCAATACGTGTGTAAATAAGAAGATAGCTGTCCACCTCATCAGCACATGGCTCTGATTGATGTACAATTGATTTATAGTCAAGTGCAAGTGGGTAGGCTGTACCATTGACGGCATAATCTTCCAACAGCATTATCTTTTTTATTTTTTTGTGTTGTGAGTTGATTCG
>NZ_JAUOSC010001904.1:0-229 GCF_030548285.1 Gilvimarinus sp. 1_MG-2023 | reverse complement strand
GTCAGCAAGGGCGAGTCCGGCTGTTCTGCCAATGTCAGCAGATGATTGTGATCCAGTAGCGGCCCCATTTGTTGCACATAAACCCGCGGCTGCGTGGTCGTCACCATGGCGATGGCTTCCAGCGAAGGCGTTAATGCTGTCAGCTGGTCGAGGTCAGTACTGTGATTTGGGAGCGTCTTGTGGGTACTGGCTGAGGTTGGAGGAGTGGCAGATATCTGCCCACTTACAC
>NZ_JAUOSC010001903.1:0-229 GCF_030548285.1 Gilvimarinus sp. 1_MG-2023 | reverse complement strand
GATAAACACCAGTTGCACCCAGCTATCAAAATTTGTATTAGAGCTCACAGCATGGTGCACGGTTCGTTCTGGAAAACTCCGGCATTGGATGTTAATTGCTGAAATTATACATCTAAACGAGACAAATGTTTCTGTCGTGTTGGCTGTGCACTTGAAATATTCGTTTGAAGTTGACAGTTGTCAAAGACTGCACACTGGGAAACCAGGGTTTTCAAACCCGGTAGCGAGC
>NZ_JAUOSC010001902.1:0-229 GCF_030548285.1 Gilvimarinus sp. 1_MG-2023 | reverse complement strand
ATTGCCTGACGGTCTGCCGGTTGGGCAAACTCGCCGATAATACGTCCTGCTGACATCACGCCAATGCGATCTGCCAGCGCCATTACTTCATCCAGGTCTTCGCTGATCAGCAACACGGCTGCTCCGGCATCCCGGGCGCTGCGCAAGCGCTGGTGTACGGCCAGAGTGGCGCGCACATCCAGCCCCCGGCTGGGGCTGTGAACAATCACCCGTTGTGGCTGGCGGCTGA
>NZ_JAUOSC010001901.1:0-229 GCF_030548285.1 Gilvimarinus sp. 1_MG-2023 | reverse complement strand
CCACAAACCGTCAAAGTCAAAGACGCACAACTGGAATGGCGTGAAATCCTCTGTGAAACCAACACCACAGAAGATGTTGTTGCTGAACTGCAACGTGCCCTGGAAGAGAAAGACTACAACCCAGGCCCTATCGATGGTGTTTACGGCTGGCAAACCATGAATGCAGTGACTCGTTTCCAAAAAGACAACGATCTGCCTTCTGGTCAACTGACCATTCAAACACTGCGTC
>NZ_JAUOSC010001900.1:0-229 GCF_030548285.1 Gilvimarinus sp. 1_MG-2023 | reverse complement strand
ACCCCCTGGAGGTCGGGGCTAAGTATGTTGTCAGAAGCGCTGGACTGCCGCTCTTCCCAATGGCTGACCCACTGGGAAAGTGTGTCGATATTGTTGAGCTGGTCAAGTTGCTCAAGTGCTTCGGTCATACGTTTTTCTGTGTATTCATAAACCGGCAACGATGGCACTCCGCCATTCATCAGCTCGGCAACGTAAGAGGTCGCCATTAATGATTCGAGTGTATGAATGT
>NZ_JAUOSC010001899.1:0-229 GCF_030548285.1 Gilvimarinus sp. 1_MG-2023 | reverse complement strand
CATTATTGCTATCGACTTCCATACCCATGCAGAAGAGCCCTGCAGCTGTGACCGGGATGATGGCTACTATCAGTTTCAGGAAGACTTCGCCAAGTATTTCAAGAATCCGGCTGGCCACAATATGATGCCAACGGTGCAGGATACGGCTGATTATTACCGTGATAAAAAAATCGCAGCGGTGATTTTTCCGGTGGATGCTGAGCGTGAGACTGGCTTCAAGCGTTACGAC
>NZ_JAUOSC010000190.1:0-426 GCF_030548285.1 Gilvimarinus sp. 1_MG-2023 | reverse complement strand
TACTGGCAGTGCAAACCGTGCCCGCCAACAGCGTTATCCGTTAACTCTTGATGGCTGGACTCGTTTTGAACAGGAATTTGGCCGGGATACGGAGCAACAGATTCTGCCTGGCCCCTGGATTTCGCCTGAACTGATGGGAGCCAGAGCACCGCTGGATACCTTGGTAACTCAGGCTGTCCATCAACCGTTACCAGGAGAAGTGGCCTTGCTGGTGATGGATGGTGATATTGACGAATTAAAAGAGCGAATGGGACGCACTCTGGCTTGGTGGTCCCGGCAGGATAGCGGTGTATTGATTCCGGTCTGGGTTGCGGACAATGGTCAGCAGCCCGTGGATAGTGATGAGCTGTTATTAACCGATGCCAGACCAGTCAATATTGCTTGTGCATTGCTGGAAGCTGAGGCGGAGTGGCCGTTGCGACAGAC